>NZ_CP047135.1:4350000-4352500 GCF_009832905.1 Stenotrophomonas sp. 364 | reverse complement strand
ACGGACATTGGGTCTGTAGCTCAGGTGGTTAGAGCGCACCCCTGATAAGGGTGAGGTCGGTAGTTCGAGTCTACCCAGACCCACCACTCTGAATGACTAGCGCATACAAAGAATTTATTACGCATCGGCATTGTGGCCGGTACGTGTTCTTTTAAAACTTGTGACGTAGCGAGCGTTTGAGATTCTATCTTGACGTGTCGTGAGGCTAAGGCGGAAGACTTAAATGTCTTCTTATTAATTGAGTCGTTATATTTCGTATCTGGGCTTTGTACCCCCAGGTCATATATATAACCCAAGGCAACTTGCGGTTATATGGTCAAGCGAATAAGCGCACACGGTGGATGCCTTGGCGGTCAGAGGCGATGAAGGACGTGGCAGCCTGCGAAAAGTATCGGGGAGCTGGCAACAAGCTTTGATCCGGTAATGTCCGAATGGGGAAACCCACCCGCTTGCGGGTATCCTGCAGTGAATACATAGCTGCTGGAAGCGAACCTGGTGAACTGAAATATCTAAGTAACCAGAGGAAAAGAAATCAACCGAGATTCCCTGAGTAGCGACGAGCGAACGGGGACTAGCCCTTAAGCTGGAATGGTTCTAGAAAAACAGCCTGGAACGGCTGGCCATAGAAGGTGATAGCCCTGTATTTAAAAGGGCCACTCCAGTGAAGACGAGTAGGGCGGGGCACGTGAAACCCTGTCTGAACATGGGGGGACCATCCTCCAAGGCTAAATACTACTGACCGACCGATAGTGAACCAGTACCGTGAGGGAAAGGCGAAAAGAACCCCGGAGAGGGGAGTGAAATAGATCCTGAAACCGTGTGCGTACAAGCAGTAGGAGCTCGAAAGAGTGACTGCGTACCTTTTGTATAATGGGTCAGCGACTTACTGTTCGTGGCAAGCTTAACCGTATAGGGGAGGCGAAGGGAAACCGAGTCTGATAAGGGCGCATAGTCGCGGGCAGTAGACCCGAAACCGGGTGATCTAGTCATGGCCAGGGTGAAGGTGCCGTAACAGGTACTGGAGGCCCGAACCCACGTCTGTTGCAAAAGACGGGGATGAGCTGTGATTAGGAGTGAAAAGCTAATCGAACCCGGAGATAGCTGGTTCTCCTCGAAAGCTATTTAGGTAGCGCCTCATATGTATCCTCTCGGGGGTAGAGCACTGTTATGGCTAGGGGGTCATCGCGACTTACCAAACCATTGCAAACTCCGAATACCGAGACGGACTGTATGGGAGACACACGGCGGGTGCTAACGTCCGTCGTGAAAAGGGAAACAACCCAGACCCACAGCTAAGGTCCCAAATTCACTGCTAAGTGGAAAACCATGTGGAAAGGCACAGACAGCCAGGAGGTTGGCTTAGAAGCAGCCACCCTTTAAAGAAAGCGTAATAGCTCACTGGTCGAGTCGGTCTGCGGGGAAGATTTAACGGGGCTAAGCAGTGAACCGAAGCTTGGGGTGTGCATATTTATATGTACGCGGTAGAGGAGCGTTCCGTAAGCCGTTGAAGGTGGATTGAGAAGTCTGCTGGAGGTATCGGAAGTGCGAATGCTGACATGAGTAACGATAATGCGGGTGAAAAACCCGCACGCCGAAAGCCCAAGGTTTCCTTGCGCAACGTTAATCGGCGCAGGGTGAGTCGGCCCCTAAGGCGAGGACGAAAGTCGTAGTCGATGGGAAGCAGGTTAATATTCCTGCACCTCGCGTAAGTGCGATGGAGGGACGGAGAAGGTTAGGTGTACCCGGCGTTGGTTGTCCGGGGGAAAGGAGGTAGGTTTGAATCTTTGGCAAATCCGGGATTCTTCAAGACCGAGCACCGAGACGAGCCTTTAAGGCGAAGTCACTGATACCACGCTTCCAGGAAAAGCTCCTAAGCTTCAGCTTACGCAGACCGTACCGTAAACCGACACAGGTGGGTAGGATGAGAATTCTCAGGCGCTTGAGAGAACTCGGGTGAAGGAACTAGGCAACATGGCACCGTAACTTCGGGAGAAGGTGCGCCCTTTTTGGTGGCTCATGCGAGCTATAGCTGAAGAGGGCCGCAGAAACCAGGCCGCTGCGACTGTTTATCAAAAACACAGCACTCTGCAAACACGAAAGTGGACGTATAGGGTGTGACGCCTGCCCGGTGCTGGAAGGTTAATTGATGGGGTCAGCCGCAAGGCGAAGCTCTTGATCGAAGCCCCAGTAAACGGCGGCCGTAACTATAACGGTCCTAAGGTAGCGAAATTCCTTGTCGGGTAAGTTCCGACCTGCACGAATGGCGTAACGACAGCGGCGCTGTCTCCACCCGAGACTCAGTGAAATTGAAATCGCTGTGAAGATGCAGCGTTCCCGTGGCAAGACGGAAAGACCCCGTGAACCTTTACTATAGCTTTACACTGAACGTTGAGTTCGTCTGTGTAGGATAGGTGGGAGGCTATGAAACCATGGCGCTAGCTGTGGTGGAGCCATCCTTGAAATACCACCCTGTCGTGCTTGACGTTCTAACCTGGGTCCA
>NZ_CP047135.1:0-37500 GCF_009832905.1 Stenotrophomonas sp. 364 | reverse complement strand
TAGTTGTTGAGCGACTTGGACATCTTGGCCACGCCGTCCAGGCCTTCCAGCAGCGGCATGGTCAGCACGATCTGCGGCTTCTGCCCGTAGTGCTCCTGCAGGCCACGGCCCATCAGCAGGTTGAACTTCTGGTCGGTGCCGCCAAGCTCGACGTCGGCTTCCAGCGCCACCGAGTCGTAGCCCTGCACCAGCGGGTACAGGAACTCGTGCAGGGCGATGGACTGCTGGGCGGCATAGCGCTTGGCGAAGTCGTCGCGCTCCAGCATGCGCGCCACGGTGTGCTGGCCGGCCAGGCGGATCATGTCGGCCGCGCCCATCGTGCCGAACCACTCCGAATTGAAGCGCACCTCGGTCCTGTCACGGTCCAGCACCTTGAAGACCTGGTCTTCATAGGTGCGCGCGTTGGCCAGCACGTCGTCCTTGCTGAGCGGCTTGCGGGTGACGTTCTTGCCCGACGGGTCGCCGATCATGCCGGTGAAGTCGCCGATCAGGAAGATGACCTGGTGGCCGAGGTCCTGGAACTGGCGCAGCTTGTTCAGCAGCACGGTGTGGCCCAGGTGCAGGTCCGGCGCGGTGGGGTCGAAACCGGCCTTGATCCGCAGCGGGCGGCCGCTTTCCAGGCGCTGACGCAGCTCCTCGGGCTTGAGGACTTCGTCGGCACCGCGACCGATCAGGGCGATGGCTTCTTCAATCGATGACACGTGACAGCTCCCGGCAATGCCTTATTTATATGAATGACGTTAAGTACTAGTTAACCGCAAGCGCTTCACAAAAGCCAATAGGCACAAGGGTTTGACGCGGTATTTATACCTGTCTATGTTACCGACGTTTGGGCCCGCGCTCCCGGGCCAGCCAGGAACAGACCGACGATGCTCAATTCCGATCAAGGCCGCGCGCGCAAGACGCGCTTCAAGGAACGTCTCCACGTCCTCCACGACACCGCCCTGCATCGGAAGCTCAAACAGCATCTTCCCGCGGCCTTCAACCAGCGCTGGACGCGCCGGCACTGGATGCACGCCAGCCTGTTCGCCACCATCGGCGCCCTGGTGGCCACGATCGTGCCGGGCTTCTCGCACACCATTGAATCGCCCTACTCGGTCGGCCACTCCACCCTGGCCCTGCCGTTGCCGCCGCTGTCGCTGGAACGCCAGAAGCAGGTACCGGGCGACAGCTGGCAGGTGCTGCGGGTTCAGCGCGGCCAGACCCTGAGCAACCTCTTCGACGAGGCCGGCATTTCGGCCACGGTGATGCACCAGGTGCTCGAGCACCCGGGCGCACGTGAGGCGCTGACCAAGCTGCGCCCCGGCGCGGAGATCGCCTTCGACCTGCCGCTGTCCGGCGACCTGCGCACCATCCGCTTCGACCGCGATGCCGACAACCGGGTCGAGCTGTCGCTGGCCGACGGCAAGATTGCCGAGAAGGTGATCAAGCGCGAGTCGTCCACCCGCCGCATCGTGGCCAGCGGGGAAATCACCAGTTCGCTGTATGCGGCCGCGCGCAAGGCCGGGCTGTCACCGTCGGCGATTGCGACGATGACCGACGAGATCTTCAAGTACGACATCGACTTCTCCAAGGACCTCCAGCCAGGCGACCGCTTCAGCGTGGTGCTGGATGAGACCTGGCGCGAAGGCGAGAAGGTGGACACCAGCAAGATCCTGGCGGCCACTTTCACCTCGGGCGGCAAGACCTACAGCGGCTTCCGCTTCGACCGCAACGGCAAGTCGGAGTACTTCGACGTGAGCGGGCGCCCGCTGAAGAAGAGCTTCATCCGCATGCCGATCCCGTTCGCGCGGCTGAGCTCCAGCTTCGGCGCGCGCAAGCACCCGGTGCTGGGCAAGATGCGCATGCACAAGGGCGTGGACTACGCCGCGCGTACCGGCACCCCGATCATGGCTGCGGGCGACGCCCGCGTGCAGTTCGCCGGCACCCAGCGTGGCTACGGCAACGTGGTGATCCTGGACCACGGCCGCGGCCACACCACCCTGTACGGGCACATGTCGCGCTTCGGGGCGATCAAGACCGGGCAGCGCGTAGCCCAGGGTACGGTGATCGGCTATGTGGGCTCGACCGGCATGGCGACCGGCCCGCACCTGCACTACGAATTCCGCGTCAACGGCGAGCACCGCAACCCGCTGTCGGTGACGATGCCGCCGCCGGAGCCGCTGAAGGGTGCCGAGCTGGTGGCCTTCCGCGCGCAGACCGCACCGGCACTGGCCCGTATCCAGGGCATGGAAAAGCTGATCTACGCCGACGCCAGCCCGGCGCCGCAGGCCGCCCCGGCCGACGCCGAGGCCCAGACGCAGACTGCCAGCGTGGCCAAGCCGACCAAGCGCAGCCGCGGCTGATCGCCCGGTACAGCGCGCGGACACGCGCGCATTGACGGCGGCAACGGGTTGCGCGGAAGCTGGGCGTACCCCGTTTTGACTGTGCCGCCATGACCGCTGTCGTTGACCCGCATACCCCGCTCTACCTGGGCCTGATGTCCGGCACCAGCGCCGATGGCATCGATGCCGCGCTGGTGCAGTTTCCCGAGGCGGGCGGTTGCCGGTTCGTGGCCGGCCACACCCATGCGTGGGACCCGGCGCTGCGGGCGGAACTGATTGCGCTCGGCGAAGGCGGCGCTGTCGAATCGCTGGATACGCTGGGGCGGATCGATGCGCAGATCGGGATCACCTTTGCCGCTGCGGCCAATGCCCTGCTGGAACGCAGCGGCGTGGACCGGGCGCAGGTGCGGGCGATCGGCTCGCATGGGCAGACCGTACGCCACCGGCCGCTGGCCGACCCGGCCTTCACGATGCAACTGGGCGACGCCAACCGGATTGCCGAAGCCACCGGTATCACCACCGTGGGCGATTTCCGCCGCCGCGACGTGGCCGCCGGGGGGCACGGCGCGCCGCTGATGCCGGCCTTCCACCTGGCCATGCTCGGCACCGCCGAGGAAGACCGGGCGATTCTCAACCTGGGCGGCATTGCCAACCTGACACTGATTCCGCGCGATGGCGTGCCGCGTGGCTTTGATACCGGCCCGGCCAATGCGCTGATGGATGCGTGGTGCCAGCGCCATCGCGGCGTGCCGTTCGATGCCGATGGCGCGTTTGCGGCCAGTGGGCAGGTCGATGAGACGTTGCTGGCGCAGTGGCTGGCCGAGCCGTGGTTCGCGCTGCCGCCGCCGAAGAGCACCGGGCGCGAGCAGTTCCATCTGCCGTGGGCGGAGGCGGCGATGGCCGAGGGCCAGCACGCCGCGGCCGATGTGCAGGCCACGCTGCTGGAGCTGACCACCGCGACCGTGGCCGACGCGCTGCTGGCGCACCTGCCGGGCGCCAAGCGGGTGCTGGTGTGCGGCGGCGGGGTACGCAATCCGCAGCTGCTGCGACGGCTGGCGGCGCGGCTGCCGGGGGTGGTGATCGAGTCGAGCGCGGTGCACGGGCTGGACCCGGATTACCTGGAGGCGATGGGGTTTGCGTGGTTGGCGCAGCGCACCTTGGACGGGTTGCCAGGGAACCTGCCGAGCGTGAGTGGCGCGCGGGGACCGCGAATTCTGGGGGCGATCCATCTGGCGTGACCGGAGCGCCGCTCTGGTTTGGGGGTCATGCCGATATCGAGCGTTGATCCCGGGTCGGCAGTCGGCTGGGGCGCGACCCTACCGGTGGATGCCGACGGCCGCCCAAGCGTAAGGCGGCACAGCGCGTAGCTCCGGACTCTGCCCGGCAATCGCGGGAAACGGATCGTAGTGCCGGGCTCTGCCCGGCAATCGCGGATCGTGGCGCGGGCGCAGCCGGGCAGAGCCCGGCTCTACGGCGTAAAGCAGAAGCCCGTCAATCCGGGGACGGATCGTAGTGCCGGGCTCTGCCCGGCAATCGCGGACCGTGGCGCGGGCGCAGCCGGGCAGAGCCCGGCTCTACACGCCCTGTGCGTCTGGCAGGGCCTGCAATGCGGCGATGGCGTCGGCCAAGGCGTCTACTTCCGGGCTCTGGAAGCCGCTGCGGACCTCCAATTCACTCGTGAACAGGCCCTGCTCCAGCAGCACCACACAGGTGTATTCCCGGGTCCAGCCGCGTGCAACGGCCACGCGCCGGATGCGTTCGTTCAACAGCGGGTCCAGATCCCGCAGCAGCAGATCGACCATTGTTCTCCCCGTTGGCAAGCACCGCCCCCACGGCACAACGGGGTCGATCATGGCGCAGCGGGCGGCGCCGGGCAACACCGAGGGTCAGGCGGCCGCGGCGCGTTTGCGCTGCTGCCGGATCAACAGCGCACACAGGATGACCACCGGGATGCCGATCAATGCGGTGCCGGTGAAGAACAGCGCATACCCCTCCAGCAGCGTGCGGCCCTGGGCCAGCGACTGCACCGCCCAGCCGGAGAGCCCCTTCAGCGCCTTGCCCGGCATTGCATAGAACGAGCTCAGCAAGGCGTACTGGGTGGCGGTGTACCCGATGCTGGTGAGGCTGGACATGTAGGCGATCAACGCCGTGCCGGCAAAGCCGCCGGAGATGTTGTCGACGGCCATGGCGATGGCGAAGCTGGTCGGGTCCGGGCCGACATAGGCCAGCCACGCAAAGGCGAGGTTCGACGCCGGGCCCAGCACCGCGCCGACCAGCAAGGTGGCCAGTACGCCCCAGCGCACCGACACCAGGCCGGCAGCGGCAATGCCGATGAAGGTGGCCACCAGCCCGACCGAGCCACGCACCGCGCCCACGGTCTCCTCGGCCAGCCCGAGGTCGACGTAGAACGGGTTGGCCATCGGGCCCATGATGAAATCGGCCATGCGGTAGATGCTGATGGCCAGCAGGATCAGGATCGCGCCACTGCGGTGTTCGCGCAGGAAGGCCACGAACGGGCCAACCAGTGCGTCGAACAGGCCGCGCGGCGTCCACAGCGCGGCGGCCTGGGTCTGCACCGCCAGCTGCGCGCGCGCCGGCTCTTTGGCCATCACCACGGCCACCACGCCCAGCGCCATCAGCCCGGCCATGATTTCGTAGGAGATCTGCCAGCCCACCCGGGCGGCGATCAGCAGGATCAGCGCATCGGTCACCAGCAGCGCAGTGCGATAGCCCAGCGCCGCCGAGGAGGTCAGCAGCCCGAGCTGTTCACTGTTCTCGGCGATCTCGATGCGCCAGGCATCGATGACGATGTCCTGGGTGGCAGACGCGAACGCCACCACCGTGGCCATGACCCCGAACACCACCAGGTGTTCCCAGGCGATGCCAAGGAAGAGGAAATGGCCGCCCTTGGGCTGGACCAGCGCCATACCCACCAACGCCACGGCCACCACCAGCTGGGACAGCAGCATCCAGCCACGGCGGCGGCCGAAGCGCCCCAGCAGCGGCGCGTTGACCTTGTCCACCAAGGGTGCCCACAGGAACTTCATCGAGTAGGCCAGGCCCACCCACGACAGGAAGCCGATGGTGGTGAGCTCGATGCCTTCCTTGCGCATCCAGAAGCCGAGCGTGTTGCCAACCAGGTAGATCGGCAGGCCGGAACTGAAGCCCAGCAACAGCATGGCCAGCACCTTGCGCTGGCGCAGGTTGGCCAGCACCCGTTGCCAGGGGCGGCGCGGCTTGGCGACCGCTTCACTCATGGGGCGTAGTCCACCGTGAACGGGGCATGGTCGGAGAAGCGCTCATCGCGGTAGATCGAGCAGGCGCGCAGGCGGTCGCGCAGGCCGGGGCTGACGAACTGGTAGTCGATGCGCCACCCGACGTTGTTGGCCCGGGCCGCGCCACGGTTGCTCCACCAGGTGTAGTCCTCGCCCTGCGGGTGCAGCAGGCGGTAGGCGTCGGTCCAGCCCTGGCCGGCAGCGATGTCCAGCGCTTGGTCGGTGTCCACGCACTGGCCGTTGAGCCAGTCGCGCTCAGGCGGCAGGCAGCCGGAATTCTTCTGGTTGGACTTCCAGTTCTTGATGTCCAGCGCCGAGCGCACGATGTTCCAGTCGCCGCAGAGCACGTAGTCGCGGCCGCTGGCCAGCCAGCCGGCCAGGATCGGGCGCAGCCATTCCATCACTTCATACTTGAACCCTTGGCGCAGGTCGCCCGAGCTGCCCGACGGGATATAGAAGGAGACCACGCTGAGGTTGCCGTAGCGGGCCTCGATATAGCGGCCTTCGTCGTCGAACGGGGCCCAGCCGAGCGAGGTGATGACCTGGTCGGGCTCGCGCTTGCTGTAGATGGCCACGCCGCTGTAGCCCTTCTTGGTGATGGCGTCGCGGTAGAAGCAGTGGTGGCCGTCCGGGCGGAACATCGGGTCGGTCAGCTGGTCTTCCTGGGCCTTGGTCTCCTGGATGCAGAGCACGTCGGCGTCCTGGGCGCGGAACCAGTCGAGGAAGCCCTTGGTGGCGGCCGAACGGATGCCGTTGGCGTTGAAGCTGATGATGCGCATGCGGGTCCAGGTCTGAAACGGTAACCGGGAAAGCATACCGGGAAGACCCTGCCGCGGCGTGCCGGAATGCGGCGGCACAGTGTGCCGGCGGGGGCCCCTGCCCCGGGCTGCGACCCCGCGCCGCGGGGCCCCGGAGGGCGAAAAATGCGCCCATGCATTAGGATTTGCGGTCCAAATGAATTGAATAGAGTCCTGATGAGCGACCATCGCCACCGTTTCCTGCAACTGGCCCTGACCGCCGATGCCCTGCGTTTCGGCCAGTTCACCCTCAAGTCGGGCCGTCTGAGCCCCTATTTCTTCAATGCCGGCCGCTTCGATTCGGGCGCGCGCATGGTCCAGCTGGCCGCCTGCTACGCCGATGCGGTGGAAGCCACCGGGCTGAAGTTCGACGTGGTGTTCGGCCCGGCCTACAAGGGCATCCCGCTGGCCACCGCGACCGCCTGCGAGTTCGCCCAGCGCGGCCGCGACCTGCCGCTGTCGTTCAACCGCAAGGAAGCCAAGGCCCACGGTGAAGGTGGCAACCTGATCGGCGCGGACATGAATGGCAAGCGCGTGCTGATCGTGGACGACGTGATCACTGCCGGCACCGCCATCCGCGAGGCTCTGGGCATCATCAAGGACGCCGGTGGCACCCCGGCCGGGATCGTGGTGGCGCTGGACCGCCAGGAGATCGCCTCGGAAACCGACCGCCGTTCGGCGGCCCAGTCCGTGGCCGAGGAAGCCGGCATTCCGGTGGTGGCCGTGGCCACGCTGGCCGACCTGCTTGATTTTGCCTCCGGAAATCCGGAACTTGTGGGGTACCGGCAGCCGCTGGAGGACTACCGGTCCCGCTACGGCACCCGTCCTACGCGTTGAGAGCAGGGGGCTCTGACCACCATGTCCAGGATTGTTTCGATCACCGCCATCGGCCTGTTGCTGGCCGTCGCCACGGTGCCCGTGCACGCGCAGAGCGGCAAGGGCGAGGCGAAGGCGAAGAAGCTGTATTGCTGGAACAAGGGGTCCGAGCGCATCTGCAGCGATACGCTGCCGCAGGAGGCGATCAACAACGCGCGCGAGGAGTTCAGCGCCACCAGCGGCCTGCGCCGTGGTGAGGTGGAGCGCACGTTGACCGAGGAAGAGCGCGCCGAGGCGGCGGTGGCCGCCGCCCAGCGCCAGCTCGACCTGGCCGCCGAGCAGACCCGCGAGCGCACCGAGCAGGCGATGCTGTCCACGTATGAAAACGAGAATGACCTGCGCCGGGTATTCGTGGAGCGCACGGGCATAATCGACAACAACGTGCAGACCGCGCGTTACAACGTGGCCAGCCTGCGCGACGCGCTGGTGAGCCTGCTGGGCAGCGCCGGTGACCGCGAGCTGGCCGGGCAGCCGGTGGCCGAGAAGCAGGCGGCGAGCATTCGCCAGCGGCACACCGAACTGGTGGCGCAGCTGCGCATGCAGACCTCGTTCGAGCAGCAGCGCCGTGCGCTGGATGTTGAGATCGAGGAGACGCTGCAGCGGTACCGGTTGTTGAAGGGTGCGGGTACCGATCCGCGCGGGTAAGCGCGCGGGTGCAACGGGAAGGAAAGGCGGCCTTGGGGCCGCCTTTTTTTGTGCGTGCGTGCGGGCGGACGGCGACCACGTAGAGCGGGGCTCTGCCCCGCTGCCGTTGATCCGGAGCAGGGGATGTGTTGCGGGCAGCCGGGCAGAGCCCGGCTCTACGGGGCGGTGTGCGGGTGGCCGATGGGGCGGCTGCGCAGGTTTTATGCACTTTTTACGCGGTGGGGCCGGTTGCGGCGTGGAGCGTTTACGCCGGTGGGGAACACGATGGGCGCCTGACGTGGAGTGGTTCCACCTGGACGTCCCATGAGCCTGTTTCTGTCTGTTTCCCCTGCCGCCGGTGCGCCCTGCACCGCCGCCCTTCTTTCCTGCGCCTGAGGCCATTGCCATGTCTGCCTGGCTTTCCCTGCTGTGCGGCGTGCTCGTGCTCGTTGCCGCCGCCTACCTGCTGTATGTCGTGCTTCGGCCCGAAGCGTTCTGACCGGAGCCGACCATGACCGAGATCCTGTTGATCCTGCTGGCCAGCATCGTGCTGGCCTTTCCGCTTGGGCTGTACCTGGCCCGGGTGATGCGCGGTGCGCCGATGCGTGGCGATGTGCTGTTCGGGCTGGTTGAAAAACCGCTGTACTGGCTGCTGGGGGTGAACCCGGCGCGTGGCATGTCGTGGCGCGGCTACGTGGGCGCGTTCCTGTTGAGCAACGTGGTGATCGCGGTGCTGGTGCAGGCCGTCTTCATGACCCAGGCCTGGCTGCCGTTCAACCCCGACCAGATCCCCAACATGCGCTGGGACACCGCGCTGCACACCATGGTGTCGTTCCTGACCAACACCAACCAGCAGCACTATTCGGGCCAGGCGCAGCTGTCGTACTTCTCGCAGATGACCGCGATCACCGGCCTGCAGGTGGTGACGCCGATGATGGGTCTGGCACTGGTGGTGGCCACCCTGCGTGCACTGTTCAGTGCGCGCCCGGACGACGTGGACGCGCAGCAGGCCGCGCAGCTCAGCGCCGACCGCCGCGTGGACGTGGGCAACTACTACGCCGACGTGGTGCGCGCGTGCGTGCGCTTCATGCTGCCGCTGTGCCTGCTGTGGGCGGTGCTGCTGACCAGCCAGGGCGTGCCCTCGACGTTGGCCGCTGGCCCGCAGGCCACGCCGATCGATGCTGCGGCCGGCATGGACACGCAGAAACTGCCGCTGGGTCCGGTGGCGGCGATGGTGGCGGCCAAGCAGCTGGGCACCAACGGCGGTGGCTGGTATGGCCCCAACAGCTCGATGCCGCTGGAAAACCCCACCCCGCTGTCGAACGCGCTGGAACTGATCGGCATTTTGCTGATTCCCATCGCGGTGATCTTCATGCTGGGCGCGTTCACCGGGCGCAGGCGCCTGGCCGGACTGGTGTTCGGCTGCATGCTGGCGATGTCCAGCGTGTCGGTGGCGGCCACGGTGTGGCTGGAAGGCCACTCGGCCACCGCGGTCAGCCCGCTGCTGATGGAAGGCAAGGAAGTGCGCTTCGGTGCGGACGGCACCGGCTTGTGGGCGGCGATCACCACCCAGGTGTCCAACGGCTCGGTCAACGGCATGCATGACTCGCTGAGTCCGCTGGCCGGTGCGGTGCCGATGGTGAACATGCTGGTCAACGCGATCTGGGGCGGCATTGGCTGCGGCCTGCAGCAGTTCATCGTGTACCTGCTGCTGGGCGTGTTCCTGGCCGGGCTGATGACCGGGCGTACCCCGGAACTGCTCGGCCGCAAGCTGGAAACCCCGCAGGTGCGCCTGCTGGCCCTGCTGGTGCTGCTGCAGCCGATCACCATCCTGGGCTTCACCGCGATCACGCTGGCCATTCCGTCGATCACCGGCACCTCCAACCCCGGCTTCCACGGCATCAGCCAGGTGTTCTATGAGTATGTGTCGGCGTTCGCCAACAACGGCTCGGGCTTTGAAGGCCTGGGCGATGCCACCCCGTGGTGGAACCTGAGCTGCACGCTGGTGCTGCTGCTGGGCCGCTACCCGGCGCTGGTGATACCGCTGATCGTGGCCGCGCAGCTGGCCGCCAAGCGGCGCGCCCCGGAATCGGCCGGCACGCTGCAGATTGAAACCCCGACCTTCGCGCTGACCCTGATCGCGCTGATCGTTGTCCTGACCGTATTGCAGTTCATGCCGGCGCTGGTGTTGGGCCCGGTGGCCGACCACCTGTCGCTGACCCTGCATTGAGATGTGACCCCATGAGTACCTATCCCTTGAACGTTTCTTCCCACCGCCGTCAGCGTCTGCTCGATGCGGCCGGCTGGCGCCGCGCCCTGCGCGATGCGGTGATCAAGCTGTCGCCCCGGCACCTGCTGCACAGCCCGGTGATGGCCGTGGTGATGGCCGGCACCGTGGTCAGCCTGGTGGTCACCCTGAGCGGCAACGCACCGCTGGGCTTCGGCCTGGCGGTCACCGCGATCCTGCTGCTGACCGTGCTGTTCGGCAACTTCGCCGAGGCCGTGGCCGAAGCCCGCGGCCGGGGCCAGGCGGCCTCGTTGCGGCGGGCCCGCCAGGATCTCAGCGCGCGCCGGCTGGCGGCCGCGCACGCCGGGGCCAGCCAAACCCAGGTACCGGCCGCCGAACTGCGCCCGGGCGACCATGTGATTGTCAGTGCCGGCGAACTGATTCCGGCCGACGGCGAGATCGTGCAGGGCCTGGCCACCATCAACGAAGCAGCGGTGACCGGTGAATCGGCGCCGGTGCTGCGCGAAGCCGGGACCGACCGCAGCGGCGTGATCGGCGGCACCAAGGTGCTGTCGGACCAGATCATCGTGCGCATCACCGCCGAGCCGGGCCACAGCTTCCTGGACCGCATGATTGCGCTGGTGGAAGGTGCCAACCGCCAGAAGACGCCCAACGAGGTTGCGCTGACCCTGCTGCTGGCGGCGATGACGCTCACCTTCCTGATCGTGGTGGCCACGCTGCCGGCGATCGGTGCGTTCGTCGGCGTGCAGGTCGATCCGCTGCTGCTGATCGCGCTGCTGGTCTGCCTGATTCCCACCACCATCGGCGGGCTGCTGCCGGCCATCGGCATTGCCGGCATGAACCGGGCGCTGGCCGCCAACGTGCTGGCCAAATCCGGCAAGGCGGTGGAAGTGGCTGGCGACGTGGACGTGCTGCTGCTGGACAAGACCGGCACCATCACCTACGGCGACCGCCAGGCCACCCACTTCCATGCCTTGGCCGGGATCGATGCCACGCAGCTGCGCGAAGCGGCGCTGCTGTCGTCGCTGGCCGACCCCACTCCGGAAGGCAAGTCCGTCGTGCGCCTGGCGCGCGAGCAGGGCTGCACCACCGCCGAACCGGACCGCGCGGACTACCTGGCATTCACCGCGCAGACCCGCATGTCCGGCGTGGACCTGGACGGCGGCCGGCGCATCCGCAAGGGGGCCTCCGATGCGATCACCGCCTACGTGCGCGAGCTGGGTGGCACGGTGCCGGCCGAACTGCCGGGCCGCGTGGAGCAGGTGGCGCGCAACGGTGCCACCCCGCTGGTGGTATGCGAAGGCCGGCACGTGCTGGGCGTGATCGAGCTGTCGGACGTGGTCAAGCACGGCATGCGCGAGAAGTTCGCGCAGCTGCGGGCCATGGGCATCCGCACGGTGATGATCACCGGCGACAACCCGCTCACCGCCGCGGCCATTGCCGCCGAAGCCGGCGTGGACGACTACATCGCCGAGGCGCGCCCGGAAGACAAACTGGCCCGCATCCGCGCCGAACAGGCCGGTGGGCGGCTGGTGGCGATGGTGGGCGACGGCACCAACGACGCCCCCGCGCTGGCCCAGGCCGACATCGGTCTGGCGATGAACTCCGGCACGCAGGCCGCCAAGGAAGCCGGCAACATGGTCGACCTGGATTCGGACCCGGCCAAGCTGCTGGCGGTGGTGGAAGTGGGCAAGCAGCAGCTGATCACGCGCGGTGCGCTGACCACTTTCTCGCTGGCCAACGATGTGTCCAAGTACTTCGCGATTCTGCCGGCGCTGTTCGCCTCCACCCTGCCGGCGATGGCGGCGTTGAACGTGATGCACCTGTCCAGCCCGCGCAACGCGGTGCTGGCGGCGCTGATCTTCAACGCGCTGGTGATTCCGGCGTTGATTCCGCTGGCACTGCGCGGGGTGCGCTTCCGCCCGGCCACGGCCACCGCGCTGCTGCGCCGGAACATGCTGGTGTACGGCCTGGGCGGCGTACTGCTGCCGTTCGCGGCCATCAAGTTGATCGACCTCTTCCTTGTCTCGGTATTCGGCGCATGAACCGCTCACTTGCAACCTCCCTGCCCCGCACCGCGCGCGCCCGCGCCGTGGATGCGGCCACCCTGCAGCAGCACGGCGCGTGGCGCCCGGCGCTGATGCTGGGCCTGGTCAGCCTGCTACTGCTTGGCCTGGCGTACGCCGTGGCCGCCACCGGCGCCAGCCGGCTGCTGTTCCCGGCGCAGGCCGACGGCAGCCTGCTCATCCGCGACGGCCAGGTGCGCGGCTCGCAGCTGATCGCCCAGCCGTTCACCGGCGATGGCTACTTCCAGGCGCGCCCGTCGGCGGCCAACTACGACCCGATGGCCGCGGCCGGCAGCAACCTGGCGCGCAGCAACCCGGCCCTGCAGGAACGCGTGCAGGCCAGCATCGCCGCGGTGGCCGCGCGCGAAGGGATAACGCCGGCGCAGGTGCCCGGCGACCTGGTGACCCAGTCCGGCGCCGGTATGGACCCGGAGCTGTCGCCGGCCGCCGCGCAGGTGCAGATGGCGCGCGTGGCGCGCAGCCGTGGGCTACCGGTTGAGCAGGTGGCGGCGCTGGTGAAGGCGCATACGCTCGGTCCACAGTGGGGCGTGTTCGGGCAGCCACGCGTGAACGTGATGACGTTGAACCTGGCGTTGGATCAGCGCAAGGCCGCGCCGTGATGCCAGGATCGCGCCAACGGGCGCACAATCGCCACCCATGAGCGACCCCCGCACCCGCCAGGCCGATGCCCTGGTTGAACGCCTGCAACGCGAAGCCGGCGGCAAACTCACCGTGTTCCTCGGTGCCGCCCCCGGCGTGGGCAAGACCTTCAGCATGCTCAGCCGCGCGCACGAACAGCTGCGTCGCGGCGTGGACGTGGTGGTGGGGTTGGTGGAAACCCACGGCCGCGCCGAGACCTCGGCGCTGCTGGAGGGCCTGCCGCAGGTGCCACTGGTGCACCGCGACTACCAGCAGCATGTGCTGGGCGAGATGGACCTGGACGCCGTGCTGGCCCGCCACCCGGCGCTGGTACTGGTGGACGAACTGGCGCACCGCAACGTGCCCGGCAGCCGCCACGAGCGGCGCTGGCAGGACGTGATGGAACTGCTGGAGGCCGGCATCGATGTGTGGACCACGGTCAACATCCAGCACCTGGAAAGCCTCAACGATGTGGTGATGCGCATCACCGGCGTGCGCGTGAGCGAGACCGTGCCCGATGCGGTGCTGGACCGGCTGCACGACATCGTGCTGGTGGACATTCCGCCGCGCGAGCTGATCGAGCGCCTGCAGCAGGGCAAGGTGTACGTGCCCGAGCAGGCCGCGCAGGCACTGCAGGCCTTCTTCTCGCCGGCCAACCTGACCGCGCTGCGCGAGCTGGCCATGCAGGAAGCGGCCGACCGCGTGGACAGCAGCCTGCGCGAGACCCGCGCCGCGCGTGGCGAAGGCAACCTGCCGCTGCGCCGCCGGGTACTGGTGGCCATCGATGGCGGGGGCCAGAGCGAGTACCTGGTGCGCGTGGGCCGGCGCATTGCCGAGCGTCGCGATGCGCCGTGGACGGTGGTGACCGTGCAGGGCCGCCGCAACGACGAGGCTACCCATCGCGAGATCGACGCGGCGTTCGCCCTCGCCCGCCGCCTCGGGGGCGAGGCCGAACTGCTGCACGGGTCCAGCATTGCCGATGCGCTGCTGGACCATGCCGCGCACAACAGCGTGTCGACCCTGGTGCTGGGCCGGACCCGCGAGCGCCCGTTCGCGCGCATGCTCAACCGCACGCTCACCCAGCAGCTGATCCAGCGCGGCGCGCACTACGAGATCACCATCATAGGCACCCCGCAGGCGCGCGCACGGGCGCGGCGCACCGGGTTGAGCGTACCCAGCCGCAGCACCGGCCAGGACACCCTGCTGGCGTTGGGCGCCACGGCAATTGCCTGCCTGGTGGCGCTGGTGGCCGAGCGCTGGGTGGGGCTGTACGACCTGTCGATGGTGTTCATCGTGGCGGTGGTGATGGTGGCCGCGCGCAGCCGTACCAGCGCGGCGGTGATTGCCGCGGCGCTGTGTTTCCTGGCCTACAACTTCTTCTTCATCGCCCCGCGCTTCACCTTTGCCATCAGCGCACGCCAGGGCGTGATCACCGTGTTCCTGTTCCTGGCCGCCGCGCTGGTGGCCGGGCGGTTGGCATCGCGGTTGCGCATGCAGGTGCTGGCGCTTCGGGCGGCCAACCGGCATGCCAACGCGCGCCAGGCGCTGGGCCGGCAGCTGACCCGCGCGGCCAGCAACGAAGAGGTGGCCCAGGCCGGACGCGAGGCGCTGGAGCAGGCAATGGACGCCCCGGCGTGGCTGCGCATCGGCCAGGACACCAGCACCAGCGGCAGTGCCGCGCCGGGCGACACCGACCTGGCCGCCGCCGACTGGGCGCGCCGCCACGGCCAGCCCAGCGGCCGCTTCACCGACACCCTGGCCGGTGCGGAGTGGTGGTTCCTGCCGCTGCTGGACGGCGATGACCGCGCCATCGGCGTGGCCGGCATGCGCTTCGCCCGCACCGCCCCGCGGCTTACCCCCGAGCAGCGCCAGCTGGCCGAGGCGATGGTGGATGACATTGCCCAGGCCGCGCTACGCACCCAGCTGGTGGCCGACCTGGAAAAGGCCCATGTAAGCAACGAGACCGAGCGGCTGCGTTCGGCGCTGCTGTCGTCGGTGTCGCACGACCTGCGCTCGCCGCTGGCGGCAATGATCGGCTCGGCCGACAGCCTCTCCAGTTATGCCGACGCGATGGATGCGCAGGACCGCCGCGCCCTGCTGGACACCATCCTGGTGGAAGGCGAGCGGCTGGACCGCTACATTCAGAACCTGCTGGACATGACCCGGCTGGGTCACGAAGGGTTGCAGATCAACCGCGACTGGATCGGCGTGGACGAGCTGGTGGGCTCGGCCGCACGCCGCCTGCAGCGCTACCAGCCGGAGGTGCAGCTGAAGCTGGACATTCCGGCCACGCTGGCACCGATCTGGGTACACCCGGCGCTGGTGGAACAGGCGGTGTTCAACGTGATGGAGAACGCGGCCAAGTTCTCCCCGCCCGGCGCGGCGGTGGAGGTGCAGGCGCGGCTGGTGGAGGGCGAACTGCGCATCGACGTACTGGACGCCGGCCCCGGCATTCCCGACGACGAGCGCGCGCGCATCTTCGACATGTTCTACAGCGTGGAGCGTGGCGACCGCGGCCGGCATGGCACCGGGCTGGGGCTGACCATCTGTCAGGGCATGATCGGCGCCCATGGCGGTAGCGTGCAGGCGCTGCCGGGCCGCGACGGACGCGGTACCCTGATCCGCATTACGCTGCCCCTGCTGCAACCCCACCCTGCCGATGACCACGACGACCCCTGACCTGCCCCAAGGTGCGCCCCCGGCGCGCGTGCTGGTGATTGACGATGAAGCGCAGATCCGGCGCTTCCTCGATATCAGCCTGCGCGCGCAGGGCTACCGCGTGGTGCAGGCCGCCACCGGCCAGGCCGGGCTGGAAGCGCTGGTGAGCGAAGGCGCGGACCTGGTGATTTTGGATATCGGCCTGCCGGACATGGAAGGCCACGAGGTGCTGGCCGAACTGCGGCAGTGGAGCCAGGTGCCGGTGATCATGCTCACCGTGCGCGCCGGTGAAACCGAAAAGGTGCGGGCGCTGGACAACGGCGCCAACGACTACGTGACCAAGCCGTTCGGCACCCAGGAGCTGATGGCGCGGGTGCGGGCGTTGCTGCGCTCGCGCACGGTGTCGGCCGATGGCGTGTTGCCGCAGTTCGATGACGGGCACCTGCATATCGACCTGGTGCGCCGCGAGGTGCACCTGGACGGCGCGCCGGTGGCGCTGACGCGCAAGGAATATGCGTTGTTGTCGTTGTTGCTGCGCAACGCCGGGCGGGTGGTGACCCAGCCGCAGATCCTGCAGGAAATCTGGGGGCCAACGCATCAGGAAGACACGCATTACCTGCGGATCCTGGTGGGGAAGCTGCGGCACAAGCTGGGCGATTCCGCGTTGGATTCGCGGTACGTGTTCACCGAACCGGGCGTGGGATTGCGGTTCAAGGGGTGAGGCGGTCGTTTCCATGCCCGTCACCGTCGTGCCGGAACACCTGGCAGGGTCGCCTCCCAATCGACCGCCGACGCGTTTCCCGCGGTCGGTTGTGGCATGAACCCCGGCGGAGAAACGCGTTCAATTCACCGTCATTCCACCATCGAACGTTGCCCGTTTCATGGCAGTCGATTGGGATGCGCCCCTACCGGCGGTATCCCGTTGTCCGTGTGCAAACCGGGATGCCGTGCGGGATCGGGCATTCGATCGGGCGCGCCACGACCCACGGTCGTGGCCTACCCGGTAGCGCGACGGTAGGTACCGACCGTTGGTCGGTACCCACGCCCATCAGAACCCGAGGTCCACACCCGGCAGCAACGGCTGCAGCTGGTCGCGGAACAACGTCTTGACGCGCTCCAGCGCCGCTTCATCGTCGGCCTCGAAGCGCAGCACCAGCACCGGCGTGGTGTTGGACGCGCGCAGCAGCCCCCAGCCATCGGGGAAATCGGCGCGCAGGCCGTCGATGGTGGACAGGCGAGCGCTCGCGAACGGCGACTCGTCCACCTGTGCGGCCGATACGAACAACGACACCAGTGCATGCGGGGTGCCCGATTCCACCGGCACCTTCAGCTCCGGCGTGGACACGCTGTCGGGCAATTCGTCCAGCACCTCCGACGGCGTCTCCTCGCGCTGGGCCAGGATCTCCAGCAACCGCGCGGCCGCATACAGGCCATCGTCGAACCCGAACCAGCGCTCCTTGAAGAAGAAGTGCCCGCTCATCTCGCCGGCCAGCTCGGCATCGGTTTCGCGCATCTTCGCCTTCATCAGCGAATGCCCGGTCTTCCACATCAGCGGGCTGCCGCCATTGCGCAGCACGTAGTCGGACAGCTTGCCGCTGCACTTCACGTCGTAGATGACCAGCGCGCCCGGGTTGCGCATCAGCACGTCGGCCGCGAACAGCATCAGCAACCGGTCGGCATAGATGATCTTGCCTTCGCGGGTGACCACGCCCAGGCGGTCGCCGTCGCCGTCGAAGGCCAGGCCGATGTCCGCGTCGAAGCGCTTCACCGTCTGGATCAGGTCTTCCAGGTTGTGCGGGTCGCTCGGGTCCGGGTGGTGGTTGGGGAAGGTGCCATCCACATCGCAGTACAGCGGAATGACCTCCGCGCCGATGGCTTCCAGCAGCGGCTGGGCCAGTTCGCCGGCCACGCCGTTGCCGGCGTCGGCCACCACCTTCAGCGGGCGGTCCAGCTGCACGTCGTCGGCGATGCGCTGGATGTAATCGGCGTTGACCTCGCGCTGCTTCAGGCTGCCCGGCTCGGCGGCCACGTGCAGCTGGCCGTCGCGGATGCGCTGGAACAGTTCGGTGATGGCGTCGCCGGAGAGCGTTTCGCCGCCCACCACGATCTTGAAACCGTTGTAGTCCGGCGGGTTGTGGCTGCCGGTGACCGCCACGCAGCTGCCCGCACGTAGGTGGTAGCTGGCGAAGTACACCACCGGAGTGGGCGCCAGCCCGATATCGATAACATCGCAGCCGGCGCGGCGCAGGCCCTCGATGAGCCCGGCACTCAGTTCCGGGCCGGACAGGCGGCCATCGCGTCCCACCACGATCTCGCGCAGGCCCTGCACCTGCAGCACAGAGCCGATGGCCTGGCCGATCAGCGCGGCCACCTGCGGGGTGAGCTCGCGCCCGACCACGCCGCGGATGTCGTAGGCGCGGAAGATACCGGCCGGCACGTCCTGCCCCGCTACGCCGGGCACCGGCGGCGGACCGCCTTCGGCCACGGCCGGCACCACCGCCAGCGGCACCTGTTCCAGGCTTTCGCGCAGTGTGGGGCCGTCTTCTTCGGTGGCGTCTTTCGACGCGCGCCGGCGCGGCATCGGCACCTTGCCCTTGCCGAACTGCAACATGCCGGCGATGGCCAGAAGCAGCACCGCCACCACCGCGCTGGGAATGGCACCCAGCCCCAGCGGGCCCGGTTCAATATCCGGCACGGCCGCGGCCAGGCGCAGCCCGCTCTTGCCGATCGGGCGCGCCAGCGCCTCGGCACCGTCGGCCAGGCCCGCGTTGCCCTGTTCAATCACGTTGTGGTTGCCCTGCCGCAGGGCCACATAGCCCGCGCCCGGCACGCGCACCTGGTCGAAGGTGGCGGTGAGCCGCAGCAGCGGCTGGCGCACGTACACCAGCGCCGGCCCTTGCGTGCCCAGTACCACCGGCACCGCCAGGCCAAGGCGCTGGCCGCCGGCATCGCGCACCACGCGTGCCACCACCGCGTTCTGGGCGTTGGCCGCTTCCAGCAGCGCCAGACGCGAGTAACCGAAGGCCTTCGGGTCGGCATAGGCCGCGTCCAGGCTGGCGGGGATGACCTGCACCTCTTCGGTGCCCGGCCAGCCTTCGCGGATGGCCACGGCCGTGGCTTCGCCGTCGCCGTTGCCCAGCGCCGTGGCCACGCGCTCGCTTTTCATCAACTTGCGCAGCTGGTCCAGCTGGCCGTTCAAGGCCGCCTGCACCCCGCCCACAATCTGGTCACGCGACTGTTCCAGCTCCGTGCCCACCGAGGCCTGCCGCCACTGCCGCACCGCGCTCCAGCCAAACCATGCGGCCAGCAACACCAGCGCGGCCACCACCAGTGGCCCGGTGCGCTTGCTTGCCAGCTTCGGTTGCCCTTCCGCCTTCGCCTTGCTCATGGAACTTCCCCCTGGTCAGCGCACCCCGGTATGGCCGAATCCACCCGTTCCCCTGGCGCTGTCGGTGAAAGTATCTACTACCTGCAGCCCCACGCGTGCGATGGGCAGCACAACCAGCTGCGCGATGCGGTCGCCCGGCTGCAGCGTGAAGGCCTCGCGGCCACGGTTCCACGCGCTGATCAGCAGCGGGCCCTGGTAATCGGCGTCGATCAGCCCGGTGCCGTTGCCCAGCACGATGCCGTGGCGATGGCCCAGCCCTGAGCGCGGCAGCACCACGGCGGCCAGGTTCGGGTCGGCAATGTGGATGGCGATACCGCTGGGAATCAGCGCCGTATCGCCCGGCTGCAGGGTGAGCTCGGTTTCCAGCGCCGCGCGCAGGTCCAGCCCGGCGCTGTGCTCGGTGGCATAGGCCGGCAGCGGCCAGGTATCGCCGAAGCGCGGGTCGAGCAGCTTTACCTGCAACGGCTGAAGGGTGGAATCAACGCTCATGCGTGCAACCTCTGGGCAATCAGGGACAACAGTTGTTCGGCCAGCAGCGCCTTGGAGGTACCGGGGAACACCTGTTCGCCGCCCTGCCAGTAGGCCGTGGCCGCGTTTTCATCACTTTCGAAACCGCCGGTGGCAATGCCCACCTGGTTGGCAATCACCAGGTCCAGGCGCTTGTCCACCAGCTTGCCGCGCGCGTACTTCTCCACATCGTGGGTTTCGGCGGCAAAGCCGACCACCAGCTTCAGCGCGTTGGTCTGCGCGGCCACCTCGGCCAGGATGTCCGGCGTGCGCACCAGCTCCAGCGTGAGGGTCTGGGTGCCGACGGTCTTCTTCAATTTCTGCGGGGCCACCTGGCGCGGGGTGTAATCGGACACCGCCGCCGCACCTATATAGATGTCGGCCGGCAGCGCGCCCAGCACGGCCTCGCGCATCTGCGAGGCCGAGCGCACATCCACCCGCTGCACCCCGGCAGGGGTGGGCAGCTGCACCGGGCCACTGACCAGCACCACCTGCGCGCCCTGGCGCACGGCGGCCGCGGCCAGCGCATAGCCCATCTTGCCGCTGCTGCGGTTGCCCACGTAGCGCACCGGGTCCAGGTCTTCATAGGTGGGGCCGGCGCTGATGACCACGCGCAGACCCTTGAGCTGCTGCTCGGGCGCGGCGTCGGCACCGGCCGGCGCCTGCAGCGCGGCCAGTGCCGCAACAATCGCATTGGGTTCGGTAAGCCGGCCCGGGCCGGATTCGCCTTCGGCCAGCGGGCCGTCTTCCGGCCCGATCACCTGCGCGCCGCGCTGGCGCAGCAGGGTGATGTTGGCCTGCGTGGCCGGGTGCTGCCACATGCGGTGGTTCATGGCCGGGCACACGGTGAGCGGCGCGGTGGTGGCCAGGCACAGTGTGGTGACCAGGTCATCGGCGTTGCCGTGGGCCAGCCGCGCCAGCAGATCGGCGGTGGCTGGGGCCACGACGATGCGATCGGCCCAGCGCGCCAGCTCGATGTGGCCCATGGCCTGCTCGGCGGCGCTGTCCCACAGGGTGGTGCGGGTGGGCTGGCCGGACAGGGCCTGGAAGCTCAGCGGGGTGACGAACTGCTGGGCCCCGGCGGTCATGGCGACCTGCACCTGGGCCCCGGCATCGCGCAGGCGACGCACCAGTTCCAGCGACTTGTAGGCGGCGATGCCGCCGCCGACGCACAACAACAGCTTCTGGCCTTGCAGCGGGCGCGCGGACGCCGGAGAAGCCTGGGGGGAGTCAGCCACCTGCGAATTTCCTGTCGAACTGAGGCGATTAGCTTACCTGATGGGGTGCGGGCGGCTCATGCCTCAGGGGCATGAGGGGGGTGTTTTTGGTCATGAGGGTGCAGGGCTGCCTCCCTTGATTGTTGGCCTGCGCAGCAGATGGAACTGCCTGAGCCAGGATGCCAACTCCGGAAGGTGACCCCGTGGTTTTAGTCGTTAAAAAAGGATGCTTTAATAACGCTCGCGGCTGGGAAAGGTTTCTTTCGCAGCTGAAACCGTATCCAAAGGAACCTTGTCATGCCGCGCATCACTGGGACCTATGCGACAACCGCCGTTGGCGGCGAGAACGTTCGCGCGTTCGTGCCTCACGCCCTCCCGCCCGGAGATCCGGTTCTTTCCCCCACCGCGTACATGGAGCAGAACGCCCGCGCCGAAGTAGCGTTGACGCGCTTGTCCGGCATGGCCGGGCTGGTGGCCTCCAGCAACTGGCTGATCTATGCCGCCATCCGCAAGGAGGCCTTGCTTACCTCGCAGCTGGAAGGCACCCAGGCCACACTGACCGACGTGCTGGATGAGGAAGCCGGTATGACGGTGACCAATGCCCAGGATGTGGAAGAAGTTACGAATTACCTGCTGGCGTTCAACTACGCGCGCGAGCAGCTGCGTAACCCTACCGGTCTGCCCGTATCACTGCGGCTGCTGACCGAGTCCCACCGGGTGCTGATGACGGGCGTGCGTGGCGCCACCAAGCAGCCGGGGGCCGTGCGCACTACACAGAACTGGATTGGTGGAAGCCGGCCAGGCAATGCGAGCTTCGTTCCACCGCCCGCTCAGGAAGTGGGGCCCGCACTCAGCGCGCTGGAGCGCTATATCCACCAGCCGGAGCACACGTTGCCGCCCCTGGTGCGCGTGGCGTTGGTGCATGCGCAATTCGAGACCATCCATCCCTTCCTGGACGGCAACGGCCGCATTGGGCGCCTGCTCATCGCTATGTTGCTGGAAGAGTGGAAGTTGATGCCCGAGCCGTTGTTGTATGTGTCTGGTTACCTGAAACGACACCAGCGGGTGTACTACGACCGGCTTTCCGCCATTCGAGATGACGGTGACTGGGAAGGCTGGGTGAGCTTCTTTCTGGAGGCCGTGGAGGCCGCTGCTGATGAGGCGCAAAGCAGCATCGTTGCCCTTGCCGCATGCATCGCCGAGGATCGGAAGCGCGTGCTTGCACTGGGTACCAGTACGTTGGCGACGCTTCGGTTGTTCGAGCTGCTTCCCACCATGCCGAGAATCAACATTGATCGCGCGGCGCAGGTGCTGGAGGTGAGTGCCCCTACTGCGGCGAAGGCCATCAATGGATTGCAGGTGGCTGGGGTGTTGGAGGAGACGACGGGCCGGGCGCGGAACCAGAGCTTCTTGTATGCGCGGTATGTGCGGCTTTTAATGGACTGAGGGGACGGATCTATGAAATGGCAGAGCAGCTAGCCAACCTCAAGAGCATTCTCTCCGCATATCTGTAGAAATAATCTTTTTGACTGGATCAAACAGCCTGCCGAACAGCCATCCAGTGTGCCCACGCGCAACCCTTATCAGAGGACGCGGCATATTCTGATTGGCTGGGCATACGTGTTTCTCGACACTTGAGCCATGGCAATCAAAGACTGGCCCAAGGACGAGCAACCGCGCGAGAAGCTGCTGGCGCGTGGCCCCGCAGCGCTTTCGGATGCTGAGTTGCTTGCCCTGTTCATGGGCACCGGCTGTAAAGGCTTGGACGTCATGGAGAACGCACGCCTTCTCCTCAAGGAACACGGCCCCTTGCGCCTACTGCTTGATATGAGCGCGCAGAAGCTGAGGAAACTGCCCGGGCTCGGCCCGGCACGGGCGTGCAAGCTGGTCGCCGCACTGGAACTGGCCGACCGCCATTTGCGTGCGAAGTTGGACCTGGGTGAAGGCATGTGCGATCCCAAGGCAGCCATGCGTTACTTCAAACAGCGGCTTCGCGGGCGCCCCCATGAGGTCTTCGCCGTCATGTTCTTGAACACCCGCAACCACATGCTGGCGTTCGAGGAACTCTTCAACGGTACGATCGATGCGGCGGCGGTCTACCCGCGCGAAGTGGCACGCCGCGCCCTGTTCCACAACGCGGCAGCGGTGATCATCGGCCACAACCACCCCTCTGGCAGCGCCGAACCGTCCGCCGCCGACCGGGACATCACCCGCCATCTGGAAAAGGCCCTGCCGCTGGTCGGCGTTCGCCTGCTGGACCACGTAGTAGTAGGCGAAGGCACCCCCGTCTCCATGGCTGAACGAGGCTGGATCGGACCCACCCTGTCCTTCCGGGGCTGAACGCCTCAGTCAGCCCCAATACCCCGGTCCGCAGCCCCGAAAGCGGCCCCAAGGCCCCTCAAGCCCCCCTGCCCCAACCCCGTTCAATGGATCGGCGCGCCATCTAGGCTAAAATTGCCGATTCCGCCGCTCCAGTCCCAAAGCAGGCCTTGTGAAAAATCTCCTCCGCGCCCTGATCAGCCAAGGCATCGAAGCCTTGCGCGCCAACGGCACTCTGCCGGCCGATACCCTGACCCCGGAATTTGTGGTCGAACGCCCGAAGACCCGTGAGCACGGCGATTTCGCCACCAATGCCGCGATGCTGCTGGCCAAGCCGGCGCGCAGCAACCCGCGCGCCCTGGCCCAGGCGCTGCTGGATGCGCTGCCCAAGAGCAATGACGTGCTGCGCGTTGAAATCGCCGGCCCGGGCTTCATCAATTTCCACCTCGCCCCCAGCGCCTACCAGCGCGAAGCGGCCAGCGTGCTCAAGGAAGGCGCCGATTACGGCCGCAACCTGAGCGGCAACGGCCGTACCGTGGGCGTGGAGTATGTGTCGGCCAACCCCACCGGCCCGCTGCACGTGGGCCATGGCCGCGCCGCCGCCATCGGCGACTGCCTGGCGCGCCTGCTGGATGTGAACGGCTGGAACGCCAAGCGCGAGTTCTACTACAACGACGCCGGCGTGCAGATCGAGAACCTGGCCCTGTCCACCCAGGCGCGCGCCAAGGGGCTCAAGCCCGATGACGCCGGCTGGCCGGAAGGCGGCTACCGCGGCGATTACATCCAGGACGTGGCCAACGCCTACCTGGCCGGCGCCACGGTGGAGCTGGAAGGCCACGCGGTGGTGGGCGAGCGCGACCCGGACAACCTGGATAGCATCCGCCGCTTCGCGGTGGCCTACCTGCGCAACGAGCAGAACCAGGACCTGGCGGCGTTCGGGGTGGATTTCGACATCTACTTCCTGGAAAGCTCGCTGTACAAGGACGGCAAGGTGGAAGAGACCGTTGCCCAGCTGAAGGCGGCCGGCCACACCTATGAGGAGGGCGGCGCGCTGTGGCTGCGCTCGACCGACTTCGGTGACGACAAGGACCGCGTAATGCGCAAGTCCGACGGCACCTACACCTACTTCCTGCCGGACGTGGCCTACCACCTGAGCAAGTGGCAGCGCGGCTATGAGCGCGCCATCACCGAGCTGGGCGCAGACCACCACGGCTCGCTGGCGCGCGTGCGCGCCGGTCTGCAGGCGCTGGACGTGGGCATTCCCAAGGGCTGGCCGGAATACGTGCTGCACCAGATGGTGACGGTGATGCGCGGCGGCGAGGAAGTGAAGCTGTCCAAGCGGGCCGGCAGCTACCTGACCCTGCGCGACCTGATCGAGGAAGCCGGCCGCGATGCGACCCGCTGGTTCCTGATTGCGCGCAAGCCGGATTCGCAGCTGACCTTCGATATCGACCTGGCCCGTGCGCAGAGCAACGACAACCCGGTGTTCTACGTGCAATATGCGCACGCCCGGGTGTGCAGCCTGCTGCGCCAGGCCCAGGAGAAGGGTCTGAGCTACACGCCGGGCGAAGGCCTGGCGGGTGTGGCGTCGCTGAACGACGATGCCTCGCTGTGGCTGATGATTGAGATGTCGCGCTTCCCGGAAGTGGTGGAAGCGGCCGGTATCGCGCTGGAACCGCACCTGATCGCGCAGTACCTGCGTGAATTGGCGCACGCCTTCCACACGTGGTATCACGGCACGCAGGTACTGGTGGCTGACGACGCCGAACGCAATGCCAAGCTCACGCTGGCCTGCGCGGCGCGCCAGGTGCTGGCCAATGGTCTGAACGTCCTGGGCGTTTCCGCCCCGGAAAAAATGTAAGCAGTGGAGAAGCAGTAAATGGCAGCACGACGCGGCAAGAGCCAGGCGCGACGCAACAGCAACCAGGGCACGCCGGGATGGGTGTGGCTGGTGGCCGGTGTGGCGATTGCGGCCGTAGTGTTTTTGGCAGCACCGAACCTGTTCAAGAGCGACGGTGACGGCTTCCTGCGGGTAGGCCCGCAGCCGAACCCGAATGCCCAGCCGGCCCCGGTGAGCGAAGCCGACACCGACGTGGGCGCCGAACTGCCCAAGCCGGGCGCGGTGGCCAAGCCTGCCGAACCGGCCAAGCCGGCGGCGACGCAGTACGACTTCTACACCTTGCTGCCCGGCAAGGAAGTGGAAATGTCCGATGCGGAGTTGGCGGCCAGCGCGCGCGCCGAAGACCAGCGCCGGGCCAAGGCCGAAGCGCAGCGCGCGCAGGCGGCGTTGGAAGGACGTCCGGTGCCGGCGGCTGCGGCAACGCCAGCGGCCACTGTCGCCACGGCAACGCCGGCCCCGGTTACCGCGTCGCCGTTGCCAGCCCCCGTGGCCGAGCGCCCGGCGGCCACCACGGCACCGGCGGCAACGCCTGCGCAGACGGCGGCGGCTACCCCGGCAGCACCGAAGCCGGCGGCGACTGCGACGGCAACACCTGCTGCGGCGGCGGCTGAGCCGGCGGCCAGCAACGTGCGTTACATCCTGCAGGCCGGTGCGTTTGGTGCGTCTGGCGATGCCGAGGCGACCAAGGCCAAGCTGGCGATGATTGGTCTGGCAGCGCGGGTGGAATCGGCGCAGATCAACGGCAAGACGGTGTACCGCGTGCGCATGGGGCCGTATGGCAGCGCAGGCGAGCTGGCAGAAGCCAAGCAGAAGCTGGATGGGACCGGGCCTTCAGGCGATGGCGATCAAGGCGCAGTAGCCGCGCGCCGCGCGACTACCCCAAGGTTGCGCTACGCGAAACCTCGGGCCCCTGCTGGTACCTCCACATCCCCGCTCCCCGCGCCTGCCGGCGCGCCCCCTTGCACTCCAAGGGGGCTGTTGCTCCAGATGCAACTTGGACGCCGACCCTTGGGTCGGCGTTCTTGTTTCAGGCAGCCCCCCCCTCGCTGGCGACCACCTGGCAGTGCGCTATCGTCCATGCATGTCTTCCTGCCCCGACCCTGCTGAGCCTCCTGGCGTTGCCGGTGCCACCGGCCGCTACCGCGAATGGACGCCGCCGGCTGCGCTGCGAGGCTGCTTCGGGCAGCTGTGGCGCAGCGATCTGCCGGTGGGGCACAGCGGTGAGGTGGCGGTGCTGCCCGACGGTTGCGTGGATATCCTTTGGCGCGACGGGCGGCTGTATGTGGTGGGGCCGGATGTGGTGGCCGCGCACCCGCAGCTGACACCAGGTGCGCAGGTGTTGGGCGCGCGGTTTCAGCCGGGTGCGGCGCGGGCGTGGCTGGGGGTGCCGCTGGGCGAGATGGTGGGTATGGCCGTGGAGCTGGATGCGGTGCTGGGGCCGCAGGCGCGGCAGATGGCGGCGCGCTTGAATGACGTGGGCGATGGCGATGCGCGGCAGCGGTTGTTTGCGCAGGCGCTGGCTGGGCTTCCCCGCTCTACCGGGGGGCGCCACGCGGTGGCGGCGCGGGTGTTCGGGCAGGTGCGGGCCGGGGGCCACGATCTGGCCCGCGATCGGTTCGGCGCTGCAGGTGAGCACGCGCAGCCTGCGCCGGTTGAGCCATGAGCAGTTTGGCTATGGGCCGAAGATGCTGGAGCGGATTCTGCGGCTGCAGCGCTTCCTGGCGCTGGCCCGGGCGCGGCCCGGGGATGGGCTGGCGGGGATGGCGGCGGATGTGGGCTATGCCGACCAGTCGCACCTGAGCCGCGAGGTACGGGCGTTGGCGGGGATCGGGGCGGCGCAGCTGTGCGCGCAGTGGCGTAGCTGACTGGCCGTTTTGTTCAAGACCGGCGCGGCCGCGGTGGCGATGCTGGGCCTCCTTTCAACGAGATGCCCGCATGAGCACGGCACACGGCAACGATCGCCGAATCGACAACATTGAATTCAACGTGGCTGACATCGCGCGCAGCAAGGCCTTCTACGGCAGCGTGTTTGGCTGGTCGTTCACCGATTACGGCCCGCGGTACACCGAGTTCGACGATGGCCGGTTGCGCGGTGGGTTCACCACGGGTGAGCCGGTGCGGCCCGGTGGGCCGTTGGTGATTGTGTATGCGGAGGATCTGGCCGACACGCAACGGCGGGTGGAAGCGGCCGGGGCGGAGGTGTGCCGGGCGACGTTCGCGTTTCCGGGTGGGCGGCGGTTTCATTTCCGCGATCCGGATGGGTATGAGTTGGCGGTGTGGACAGCCGCCTGAGGTAGAGCCGACCGTTGGTCGGCTGCCGTCAGCGGTGGGTATGCGCCGAGAGCAGCCGACCAACGGTCGGCTCTACCGGTTCGGGTATGCGGCCGAGGTGTTGGCCCATTCGGGTGTGCGGCCGAGGTGTTGACCCGTTCGGGTGCGTGGCCGAGGGGGTGGCCAGCGGTGCCCTTGGATCAGTCGCGCGCGACCTGGAAACCGGCGAACGACTGGCTTACCGGCATCAGTTCCAGGCGGTTGATGTTGAGGTGCGCCGGGAGGTTGGCCACCCAGAAGATCTGCTCGGCGATGTCGTCGGCGGTCATCGGGTTGGCGCCGGTGTAGAGGGTGTCCGAGGCGGCCTGGTTGCCGTGGGTGCGCACCAGGGTGAACTCGGTTTCGGCCATGCCCGGCTCGATGGTGGTGACGCGCACGCCGGTGCCGTGCAGGTCGGCGCGCAGGCCGAGCGAGAACTGGCTGACGAAGGCTTTGGTGCCACCGTAGGCGTTGCCGCCCGGGTACGGGTACACGCCGGCCACCGAGCTGATGTTGATGATGGCGCCCTTGCGCTCCACCAACTGCGGCAGCAGGCGGTGGGTCAGGGTGACCAGCGCGGTGACGTTGGTGTCGATCATGGTGCGCCAGTCGTCCAGCGAGGCGCTCTGCGCCGGGGCGGTGCCCTGGGCGAGGCCGGCGTTGTTGACCAGCAGGTCGATGGCGGCGAAGTCGGCCGGCAGGGCGGCCAGCGCGGCCTCCATGGCGGCGCTGTCGCGCACGTCGAAGACGGCCGCATGTACGCGCTCGGGACCGTAGGCGTCGACCAGCGGCTGCAGCCGTTCAGCACGGCGGCCGGTGGCGATGACGCGCCAGCCAGCCTGGGCGAAACGATGGACGGCGGCAGCGCCAAAGCCGGAGGTGGCGCCAGTAATCAGAGCGGTACGGGTCATCGGGGTACTCCGTGGGAATCACGGGTATTTTCGCACCGATGCGGGGGGTGTGTGCCGGGGGAAAGGCGACGTACCGCGCGGGGCGGGATCGCGTAGAGCCGGGCTCTGCCCGGCTTGCCGAAATCTGGAGCAGCCGGGCAGAGCCCGGCTCTACGTGGGGTGGTGGAGATCCCGGATAGCCGGGCAGAGCCCGGCTCTACGTGGGGTGGTGGAGATCCCGGATAGCCGGGCAGAGCCCGGCTCTACGTGGGTGGTGGAGATCCCGGATAGCCGGGCAGAGCCCGGCTCTACGCGATCAGCGGATGCGGAAGACGCGGGCCTTGGGCAGGTCTTCGTCTACCTGCAGGAACCAGCGGCCGGCGATGCCCGGTACGACGACGATGGCCGGGTTGCTGCGGCTGGCCTTGAGCTTCATCTCGCCCTTGAGCACCTGCCACTGCTGGCCGTTGTCGAGGGTGAACACGGTGCCGGGGGCCCAGCCGTCCACCTGGCCGGTGACCTTGGCGGTGATGGGGCCGTCGTCCAAGCCCGGGAACATGGGCGCGGGGGTGGGCGCGCCGGGCGCGGCCACCGGCGGAGCCGGGCTGCGGGCATCGGCCTCGCGCAGCAGGCGGTTCAAGGTCTGCAGCTGGGCCGGGCTGAGCCCTACTTGGGCCAGTTCCTGCGGGTCCACGCGCTGTTCGATTGCCACATACGGAGCCTGGGCGGCGGCCGTTGCGGCCAGCCAGACCATGCCCACACCCGCCAGAACCTGCCACCTGCGCATTGCCTGCTCCACTGCCTGTTGATGCTCGATGGCGGCACTGTGCTGCACTTTCATGGCAGCCAGATGACAGCATGGCCGGTCGCGCCGGGTGCTGAGGCCGGCAGGGGGTAAAATGGCGGCCAGCCGCGCAGCCGCGCCGGCGGTATTGGACGTCACATGATCAACAACGATGTACTGCGCAGCATCCGCTACATGCTCGACCTCAGCGACGGCATGATCGCCGACACCTGTGCCCTGGCCGACCCGGCCTTCGTGATCGACAAGGCCGACGTGGCCGGTTGGCTGCGCAAGGAAGACGAGGAAGGCTTCGTGGCCTGCGACGATCGCACCCTGGCGCACTTTCTGGACGGGCTGATCGTGCACTTCCGTGGCCGCGACGAGAGCCAGCCGCTGCGCCCGGTGGAAAAGCGCATCACCAACAACCTGGTGCTGAAGAAGCTGCGCGTGGCCTTCCAGCTGAAGGACGTGGACATGCACGAGATCTTCCAGCAGGCCGGTTTCCCGGTGTCCAAGCCGGAACTGTCGGCGCTGTTCCGCCAGCCGGACCACAAGAACTACCGCGCCTGCGGCGACCAGCTGCTGCGCAACTTCCTGAAGGGCCTCACCCTGCGCGTGCGCGGCGCCTAAGCCCCACGCCAGCACGTGGCTCCGCCTGCGGGGCCACGTGCTGCAGCAGTTCCTGCATGAAGGCCCGCGCCGCCGGCGTGGGCAGCCGCGACCACACCGCATGCACGCGCCGCACGGGCGCATCCTGGATGGCCACCCGCGCCACGCCGGTAAAGCCGGCGGCGATGGCCACCGGCACGATGCCCACCGCCAGCCCCTGCTGGACGAAGCGCTCGATGAGCGACATGTGGTTGATCTCGAACGGCACCCGATGCGGCAACCCGGCGGCGGCGAAGGCTTCGTCGGTCTGGCGGCGTGCGCCACTGCCGTATTGGAAATCCACCAGCGGCAGCTCGGCCAGGGTGGCCAGCGACAGGCGTTTGCGGCTGGCCAGCGGGTGGCTGGGCGGCAGCACGGCCACCATGGATTCTTCGGCCAGTAGCCGGTGGCAGGCCCCGTCGATGGCGGTGCCGGGCGACAGGCCCACCAGCGCGACATCGACGCGGCGCTCGCGCACGTCTTCCCATCAGCACTTCGCTCTTGTCCATGCGCAGGCGGAATTCCACCTGCGGGTAACGCGTGTGGAAGGCGGCCAGGCAGGCCACCAGGTCCACGGCGGTCAGCGAGGTGATCTGGCCGATGGTGAGGGTGCCGCGCACCTGGCCGGCCACGGCGGCCACGTCTTCGCGCAGGTGCCGCAGCGAATCCAACACCTGGCGGGCGTGGCTGAGCAGCGCTTCGCCGGCCGGGGTGACCCGCACCTGGCGCGGCAGGCGTTCGAACAGGGTGGCCTGCAGTTCTTCTTCAAGATGGGCGATCTGGTGGCTGAGCGCGGACTGCACCACGTGGCAGCGCGCGGCGGCGCGGGTGAAGTTGCGCTCTTCGGCCAGGGCCACGCAGAACTCGAGCTGTTTGAGGTTCACGCCGGCATCTCCATTACGCATCTATTTTTCAGATGCGTTGGATGATAACTATTCATTTCCATCATCGCGAAGGGAGGCGGACACTGGCGTCCCCCTGGAGCCTGGACGCCTCATGACCGCCGATGTACACACCCCATTGAGCCGCTGGCAGGTGCTGTTGATGGCCTTTGCCACCGGCGTGGCGGTGGCCAGCAATTACTACGCCCAGCCGCTGCTGCACACCATTGCCGGCGAGTTCGGGGTGTCGTTCGGGCGCGCGGGCACGCTGGTGACGGCGGCGCAGCTGAGCTATGGCGTGGGCGTGGTGCTGCTGGTGCCGCTGGGCGACATGTTCGAGCGGCGGCGGTTGATCGTGGTGATGTCGTTGTTGTCGGCGTCGGGGTTGGTGGTGAGCGCGTTGAGCCATGAGTTCGCCTGGCTGCTGGTGGGTACGGCGATCACCGGGTTGTTCTCGGTGGTGGCGCAGGTACTGGTGCCGTTCGCGGCGACATTGGCGCGGCCGGAAGAGCGTGGCCGGGTGGTGGGAACGGTGATGAGCGGGCTGCTGCTGGGCATTCTGCTGGCGCGCACGGTGGCCGGGGCGTTGTCGTCGCTGGGCGACTGGCGCTGGGTGTACTGGATGGCGGCGGGCACGCTGGTGCTGACCACGTGGGTGCTGTATCGCACGTTGCCGCGTTTCCATCAGCACGCGGGCTTGAGTTACGGCGCGTTGCTGCGTTCGATCGGCACGCTGTTCGCGCAGGAGCCGGTGTTCCGGTTGCGCACGCTGCTGGGGGCGTTGAGTTTTGCGATGTTCGCGATGTTCTGGACGCCGCTGGCCTTCCTGCTGGCGGGCGCGCCGTACCACTACAGCGATGCGACGATTGGGCTGTTCGGGCTGGTAGGCGCGGCGGGCACGCTGGCCGCCGGTGTGGCCGGCCGGATGGCGGACCGTGGCAAGGCGGCGTTGGCGACTACACTGGCGCTGGTGCTGCTGGCGGCGTCATGGTTGCCGCTGGGCTTTTCGACGCAGTCGCTGGTGGCGCTGGTGGTGGGCGTGCTGGTGCTGGACCTGGCGGCGCAGCTGCTGCACGTGAGCAACCAGAACGTGGTGTTCGCACTGCGGCCGGAGGCCCGCAACCGGCTCAATGCGGGGTACATGACCGGGTACTTCATTGGCGGGTCGTTGGGGTCGCTGGTGTCGGCGCAGGTGTATGGCGCGTTCGGGTGGACCGGGGTGTGCGTGACCGGCGCGGGCGTGGCCGCGGTGGCGATGGCGGTGTGGGCGATGGCGGTGATGCGCCGGTAGAGCCGACCGTTGGTCGGCTGCATTTGCGCGCCGCCCGGTAGAGCCGACCGTTGGTCGGCTGCGTTGCGTGTCGCCGGGGGCAGCCGACCAACGGTCGGCTCTACCGGATGGGGTGTGTGCCCGGCGGTCGGAATACCGCGCGGGGTGGGTGGGCGCCCGTCAGAAGGCGGTTTGTACGGCGAACTCGACGCGGGAGCCTGCGATGCCGGGGAACAGGCGTTTGGCGGCGGTGTCTGTGTCGTGCGCGGTGAGGCGCAGTTCCCACGGGCCGTGCACCTTCCAGATGGCGCTGAGCTGGCCGTGCAGGTAATCGTCGGCCTGCGCGCTGGCCAGCCAGTAATGGCCCACCGCCGCTTCCAGACGCCACTGCTCGCCCAGCGGCAGGCGGGCGCCCAGTTGGGCGTAGGTGCCGGTGTGGCCGCCGGCCAGCGCGTCGTCGGACACGCCTACCTGCAGCCAGTAGCGCTGCTGCCAGGTGAGGGTGCTGTTGAGCTCGGTCCAGTTCAGGTCGACGTTGCTGGACGGATAGAGGTAGCGGGTGAGGTTGACGTCCAGCGCCCAGTCCTGGCCCAGCGCCCCGCTCCACCCGGCCACCACGTCAAACTCGCTGCGTGCGCCGTTGTCGGGCTGGAACGACACCCCTGAGCCCCACACCGAGGCGTACCAGCCGCTTTCGCTGCCCAGTTTGACGCCCGCCTGTGCGGCCGGGTCGCCGTCACTCTGCGAGCTGCCGCGCCAGACGTAATCGGTGGTGAGGGTCGCATTGCCCTCCACCGCGGCCGCCGCCGCACCACTCATCACCAGGCCCAGCAGCAGCACGCTGCAGCGGCGCACGACGCGCCCTTTCATCTGTTCAACCACCACGGTAAGCACTCCATCGGACGGCGGCGCCGTCGAGGTGGGCAGTGTTCCCGCAGGGGCCGTAAAGCCGCCATGCCGCAGCGACGGCAGGGGCGCAAAATCAGCGTAAATCCTGCGTCCACGATGCCGCACAGGGGCCGCGCTATCATGGCCGCTCTGACCTGTTGCGAGTAATGGCGTGGACGCGATCCTGACCCCGGTATCGATTGGCGAGCTGATCGACAAGATCACCATTCTGGAAATCAAGGCCGAGCGCATCAGCGATGCCGGCAAGAACGCCAACGTCCGCAAGGAACTCGATGGCCTGTGGCCGCTGTGGCAGCAGCAGCTGGCCAGCCAGCCGGGGCTGGATGCCCTGAAGGATCAGCTGAAGGCGATCAACGTGCGCATGTGGGACATCCAGGACCAGCTGCGCGACAAGGAAGCGGCCCAGGTGTTCGACGATGCGTTCATCCAGCTGGCGCGTGGGGTGTACGGCACCAATGGCGAGCGGGTGAAGGTGAAGAACGAGATCAACCGCGTGGCCGGTTCGCAGCTGGTGGAAGAAAAGCAGTACCAGGGCGAGTAAACCGCCCCGCCCGCGCCGGGCTCAGTGCCCGGTGGCGGCCATGAAGCGTTCGCGGTCCTGCTGGGTACGCCGGCGGATTTCGGCCAGCGCTTCGTTTTCGGTGGCTTCCAGCATGGATTCGAACAGGCGCTGGAAGTGGTTGCGCATGGCCAGCCGTGCGGCCGCCGGGTCGCGCGCGCGCAGGGCGTCGAGGATGGCGGTGTGTTCTTCGTCGCGGGCGTCGTCGTCGTTGTGGCAGACGTTGGCATACACCTGCCGCACCCGCGGCAGTTCATTGCGCATGCGCCAGATCAGCTGCACGCAGTGCTCTACCACCGGGTTGCCGGCAATGCGGGCAATGGACAGGTGGAACTGGCGGTCGGCTTCGCTGGCGGCGGCCTCGCCCGAGGCCGGGTCGACCATGGCCGCGATCAGGCCGGCCAGGTCCTGCAGTTCTTCCTCGGTGATGCGGCTGGCGGCCATGGCCGCCGCTTCGGCTTCGATCACCGCGCGGGCGGCGGTGAGGTCGAAGGCAGACACGTCCGGCAGCGCGCCGGGGGCCTGCGACGGGCGCGCCTTCACATACACGCCCGAGCCGGTCTTGATGGTGATCAGCCCCTGCGCTTCCAGCGCGATTTCCGCCTCGCGCACGGTCACCCGGCTGACGCCGAGGCGCTCGGCCAGGTCGCGTTCGCCGGGCAGCCGCGAGCCCGGCGGGAATTCGCCCTTCTCGATCAGCGCGACGATTTCGGCGGCAATGGACTGGTAGAGACGGGGTTCGGACATCATCAAGACCTGGCTGTACGGTGGCTGGGGACCATCATGCGACCCGCGCCCTCAGAGAGCGGCGCGGTTGGGAAAACCGCGCCACTGACCTCAGAAGCGGTAGCGCACCCCGAGATAATAGCGCCGCCCGTAGGTGGTGTACTCGCGGAAGCTGCCCAGGATGGGCATATCCGACACCCGGGGCTCGTCGGTGAGGTTGCTGGCCGACAACGACAGCGACAGGTGCTTGTTCACTTTGTAGGTGGCGCGGAAGTCGAGCGAGCCATTGTCGCGCACGTAGCGGTTCTGCGACGGGTCGCCGACGAACTGCTGGTAATAATCCGAGCGGTATTTATAGATGGCCTGCAGGTCCAGCTTGCCCAGGCCCCAATACACCTGGGCCGAGGCCACGTGCTTGGACAGGCCGAAGATGTTGGCCGGCTCGACGATCCCGGGCGTGAAGACGCCGGTAATGGGGTCGGTGGACTCGCCCAGGCGCAGGTCTTCGGTCTTGAAGTTGGAATGGGCGTAATTGTAGCTGGCCTTCACGCCCAGCCCGGAGAAGATGCCCGGCAGGTAGCTGAAGCTGTGCGAGCCGGTGAGCTCGAAGCCGATCAGGTCGCTTTTCTGATCGCTGGTGGCCAGCTGCTCCACCGGCACGGTGACGCTCTGGCCGTCGATGTCGAAGGTCTCGCCCACCACCACCGGTACCGAGCCGCCGTTGAACTGCTTGTAGTAAATGGCAGTGGACAGCATGGAGTCTTCGTTGGCATACCACTCCAGCGAGACGTCGGCGTTCCAGGACATCAGCGGCTTGGCGCGCGGGTTGCCGGTGGCGGTGATGTTGCCCAGCGCTTCGGCCACCGTGCGGAAATCGGTGTCGGCCTCGTCCAGGGTGAAGCTGCGGCCAAAGCCTTCGGCGGCCAGGTCGGGGCGCGACATGGCGCGGTAGGCACCCACGCGCAGCAGCAGGTCCGGACGCAGTTCGAAGGCGGCGTTGAAGCTGGGCAGCCATTCGGTGTTGCTGGACTTGAGGATCTGCCTGGTGAAGTCCCCGGTGGGGCGCAGGGTCACGCTGCCATCGGGGTTGTTGATGACATCCAGGCCGCTGCGCAGGCCCACCGAGCGCACGTCGGTACGCACGCCGCGCACGCCGATGTTGCCGGTGACCGGCAGGCCGAACCACTCGCTGCTGTAGTCGCCCATCAGGTAGAGGGCGTTGGTTTTCTCGGTGACATCGTTGTTGGCCGGGTCGCGCAGGTCGGCGCTCAGGCCGGTGTCGTCCACGCCGGTGAAGGCGTTGAACAGGCAGCGGCTGTCGAAGCTGGCCCACTGGTCGATGGTGTTGCCGCTGGCGTTGGCCAGGAAGTCCTTCTGCGGGAATTCCTGGCGGCAGGCGCGGTTGGCCGCGCGGATGGCGGCAACATTGGTGGTGGTGATGTCGCGGGTGTCGGTGAAGTCGGTGTAGGTGGCTTCGGAATGGCGCACGCCGCCCTTGATGGCGGTGAAGAAGCCGCTTTCCGGGGTGAACGTCGCATCGAAGCGCTGCGCGCGGATGGTGTGCTCTCGGCTCTGCTGGCGGCGCCGGATCAGCGCCGAATCGGTGTAGTTGTCCGGGTTGTTCACGTCGAACGCCGGATCCAGATAGATGCTGGGCACGTCGCCGCTGTAGTCGTAGGTGTAATCGACATAGCGGGTGTTCTTGATGCCACCCACCGGCTTGCCGTTGACGTCGGTACGGCCGGCGCGCAGGCGGGTGGAACGCTCGATCTGGTCGCGCTGGGTGTTGGAGTAGGACAGGTCGGTGGACAGCGTCCACGCCGGGGTGGGCCGGAAGATGACGTTGAAGCCACCCCGGTGTACTCCTCCTTGCGCTCCAGGAAGTTGCCGGTGGAGTCGATGGTGGTGCTGCCGGTGTGGTGCAGCAGCGCGCCGTCGTCGGTGACCACGCGGTTGTTGAGGTTGCGCATCATCGACGACAGCGACAGGTCCGAGCGGTCTTCGGTGTAATCGCGCTTGGAATGCTGGTAGTCGACGTTCACTTCCACCGTGTCGTTGGGGCGCCACTGCAGCGCGGCGAACTGCGAGTCGCGCTTGTCGTGTTCGATGAACTGGCGGTAGATGCGGCTGCTGGGCACCAGGTAATAGGGCACGCCGTTGGCGACCTGGTTGCCGTTGACCTGGGTGCAGTTGCGGGTGGCGCCCACGGTTTCGCGGGCCGTCGCAGGCCACCCACGTGGAGCTGCTGGAGAACATTTCTTCCGGGTTGCTGCCCTGCAGGGCCTGCACGCCCACCGAGACGCCGAGCTTGCCGGCCCCGCCCATGTCGAACTGGTCGATGTAGCTGGCGGTACCGCGCCAGCCCACGCCGTCCTTGTCCTTGAGGCGGTCGTCGTAGTCCTGCCAGGTGCCGCGGCCATCCACCTGGATGGTGCGCTTGCCGTATTCGAGCGGCTTGACCGTTTCCATGTTCACGGTGCCGGCCACGCCGCCTTCGACGAAGTCGGCGCGCTGGGTCTTGTAGATGGCCACGCTGTTGATCAGCTCGGACGGGAACTGGTTGAAGTTCACCGAGCGGTCGCCGCTGCCATTGGTGGCTTCGCGGCCGTTGAAGGTCGACGAGCCCAGGAACGGGCCCAGGCCACGGATCGAGATTTCCGACGCACCGCCCTTCTCGCGATGGGTGGAGGCACCGGTGATGGTTTCGATGGCCTCGCCGATGGACAGGGCCGGCAGGTCGCCGATGTCCTCGGCAGCAAGCACGTCGGACACCACGGTCTCTTCGCGCTTCTTATCGATCGAGGTCTGGATGGTGCCGCGCACGCCGGTCACTTGGACCTGGTCCAGGGTGGTGGGCTGTGCGGGCGGTGCTTCGGCGTCCTGTGCATACACCAGCGGCACGGCCGCGGTGACAGACAAGGCATACAACAGCGCGCCATGCAGCGCGGTGCGGCGGAGGCCTCGTGGCGAGGCCGTACGGCGGTCATGCAACATCGTGATCTCCCTCCCAGGATGGATCGTCCGATTACACGGATTCGATCCGGACAATTCACGGTTGCTGGACCAATGTCAATGAATTGGTACTAAAGTCTACCCCTGTGATCCACCTAGACCACTTTGCACGGTTTTAATGTGCGGATGCAGCAGAAATATGCGCAACCGGCCAACCACATGCACCTAAAGTGGTATGTGATTGTGGTTGACGCGCGCCGCGCCCGACCTGTTACGATCCGGACTCGCGTTGGACGCCACGGTTGATCTGGGAGGGTAAGCCTGTGACCTTGCACCATTCGCATGCGCCATGGGCGCTGCGCCCGCTTGCTGCGGCACTGACCACGGGCCTCGTGTTGGGCGCCCTGCCCGCCTTCGCCGCCGACCGATCACCTGGTCCACGACGCTGCCGCCTATGCGCAGGTGGCCAAGAACCTGCAACCTGGCGACACGGTGATCCTGGCCGACGGCGTGTGGCGCGATACCGACCTGCTTCTGCGCGGCACCGGCAAAATTGGTCAACCAATTAAGTTGACGGCGCAGACCCCCGGCAAGGTGATCCTCAGCGGCCAGTCGCAGCTGCGGCTGGCCGGCAGCTACCTGGAGGTGTCCAACCTGGTGTTCCGCGATGGCTGGGCTCCGGGCAGCGAAGTGGTGTCGTTCCGCGCCTCGTCCAAGGAATGGGCCACCCACA